>NZ_JASERH010000141.1:0-45202 GCF_030766975.1 Streptomyces sp. KL116D
GCGACGTCGACCCGGGTCGCGGTCGGCGTGATGACGCTCCTCGCCTGCGGGTCTCGCGCGGGCACGTACGGCGGGGCTCGGCTGGCGCTGCTTCCCGCCGCGTCGGGCTCGCCGCCAGCGATCTCCGGGGCCCGTACCTCGGCAAGATCGGGCTCGCTGACCGTGCTCGCAGGCACAGTGGCCGACTGCGCGAGGGCTGGGACGCGGTGAGCGTCTCGTACGGCACGTTCCTGTCCACGATGGTGACGGCGGCGAACCTGTCGCTGTCCGAGACCGTACGGGAACTGCGGGACGCCCGCGAGGCAGCTGGCCCGCCGGGCCGTGGAGCAGGAGCGAAAGGTGCTTCTCGCGCGACCCGCACGACCTGCTCGGCCACACCCTGTCGGTGATCGTGGTGAAGTCGCGGAGGCGGCCCAGGCTCGCGCCGCAGCATGGACGCTGCCCTGGAGCAGGTCTCCGACATCGAGGCAGCATCGCCGGGCCACCGAGATCCGCGAGGCCGCCACCGGTTACCGCGAGGGCAGCCCGCCACGCGCTGGACCGGGCGCACCGGCGCCGACCGCCGCTGGATCTCCCCTGTGGTACGCCACAGTCGGGCCGGCCGCTGTCCGCGCAGACGAGGCACCTCCCAGGGCTGCGGTGCGCGAGGCCGTGACCAACACCGTCCGGCAGGCCAGCGGTGCCACCACCTGCACGATCACGACAGCACGCCGGAAAGCGCCCGGCTGCGGGTCTCCACAACGGCTCGGCCGGCCGCGCCGCGGCCCCCGGCATCGGCGGCAACCGGTCTCCAGGCTCACCGAGCGGCTCGCGACGGCGGGCGGCTCCCGGAAGCGCGGGCCCCGGCCTGCGGGCGGGTTCACGGTGACCGCCGAACTGCCGGTGGCGAGCGGGAAGTCGTCTGACCCGGCGCTGCCTGCGTAATCTCATCCTGTGACAGAGATGCCTTCAGACCACCGCCCGGCCGGGTATGCGCGTAAATTTTTTCGCGGAGGACCAGGGGAATGACGCGCGTATGTTCTCGCCCTCTCCTCGGTCTGAGGAGAGCATGGAAGTCGTCGCGCAGGTCGCGGCGGGCGACGTCACCGCGACAGCGCCTTGAATGCCACCCTGACGTAGGCACTCCTCGACACGAGCTGCCGCCGCGGGTCTGGATGCCGCCGCCGACCTGCGCGACGAGGTCCCGACTGCCGGGTCCTGGATCCTCACGACGCCGCACGGCCCGGGCTTAGCCTGCGCCGGGCGATGGAGGCGGGGGCGGCGGGGTTCCTGGTCAAGGACGGCCCGGTCGAGTAATCGCCGAGTCCATCCGCAAGGTGCCAGCGGCGAGACCGTCGTCGACCCGGTGTTGGCCGCCGCCGCGCTTTGTCGGCGGCCCAGTCCGCTTGATCGTCCAGCGCAGGCGGCGCGCTGCGGCCTCGCGACGGGCGACCGTCTCCTGACATCGCCGTCAGCCACCCCTCCCGAGTCGACCGTGCGCAACTATTCGTCGTCGGCGATCGGCAAGACCGGGACCCGCAACCGCATGGAGGCGATGTTCCGCACGTCAACAGGGCTGGCTGTAACGGTCACCGCTGCATCGGGTGGCGTGCTCTTTTTGGGGGCGCGGGGAACTGCGCGCCACGACGAAACGGCCAATTGAGTGACGGGTCACGGGCAGCCCCCGACCCCGCTCCTCAATCGCGAAATGAGAGCGCGACGAGATCCTGGCGACCATTATCGGTCACCCGCTGCACGGCGTGCTAGCGTGGAACCAGGTGCCCGGCCATGATGCTTCGTCGTCGCCGAGGCCGAGAGTGGCATCCAGAGGAGCAGCACCGCGACCGCGACGAGCAGGATCCCGGCGCACTCGCCTGCAGGCCGCCGCGTACCGTGGGTGAGCGCGGCAGTGATCCGCCGCACCGGCGAGCGCCCTTCTGCCGCGACGGTCGAGCGATCAGCGAGGCCCAGCGCGCGCTAGCGTCCGTGACGTGCTTGACGAGGCCCGACACCAGGCCCGCGTCAGCGCGCGCGCCCGACGCGGGCGCCAGGCGTACGCCAGCAACAGTCGCAGCCTCGCGCCCGCCATCATCACGATGCCCGGCAGCATGAGCGAGTCACGACGTAAACTGCCGTCGGTGCGTGCCAGTCAGTCGACCGCCAGGCGAAACCCGGCCGCGGTCACGAGGACACCGGCCACCGCCACGTTCCGTGCCCCGCGCGGGAGGATCATGCGGCATTGGAGCCCGCCGCGACGACCGCGAGCGAAAGGGCACGAGGCCAGGCCTCGCCTCGATCGGCGTGTAGCCGAGGACGTTCTGCGCGTACAGCGTCAAGGAAGAACCATGGCGAACGAGCCCATGCCGCACACGAACATCGTGGCGTTCGCGGCCGCCACCGAGCGACCTTGAACAGGGCGAGTTGTTCAGCGGCAGCGCGCACGGGCCTGACGACGAGGAACGCCGCGATCAGCGCGAGGGTCGCGCCGATGGCAACAGGGTCGCCGCGGCGCCTCCAGCCCTCGGCCCATTCCGGCACTCATATGTAGAGAGGTCGCCGTGCCCGCGGTGACGAGCAGCGCGCCCGGCAGGTCGAAAGCCGGCGCGCTCGCCGCCCGCGCGGGACCTCTTGATCCAGCGGGGCGGCGCCGCGCGAGGACGACGGCGCCGAGCGGCACGCGACGAGGAGCACCCGCAGCGCCAGTTCAGGCCCCTCCGTGAGGACGCCGCCGACCAGGCCGCCGGCCGCGCCGCCGCCTGCGCCGACCGCGGTCCAGGTGGCGATGGCCTGGGCTCGGGCCGCGCCCTCGGGGACGGCGGGAGGGTGAGGATGGTCAGGGTGGAGGGGGCGAGGGACCGCGGCGCCCAGGCCCTGCACGGCCCGCGCGGCGAGCAGCCGCCAGTCGTCCTGGTGAGCCCGCCGGCGAGCGAGGCGAGGGTGAACAGACCGAGGCCGACCAGGAACATCTCGCTTGCGCCCGAACAGGTCGCCCGCGCGCCCGCCGAGCAGCATGAAACCGGCGAAGGCGATCGAGTAGGCGTTCACGACCCACTGCAGGCCCGAGGCGCTGAGCCCGAGGTCGGCGCGCGCGAGGCAGCGCGCGACGTTCACGACGGAGACGCCGATGCTAACGACGAGGAAACTTCGTCCGGCATTGTGGCCACGGCGACCACCAGCCAGGTGGGCGGTGCGGGCCTCGGTCACGTGCACATCGCGGCATCTGCGGCGGTCGGGGTCTGGAGCATGGATGTCGTGGTCGCAGGGCGAGCGCGCCCGCGTACATCAGATTTCGGCGCAGCGGTCCCGGGGCCCCCGGTCTACGGGCCCGGGACCTAGGACCCGATATTGCGTTGCCGCCGGGCGGTCCGGTCCGACAGTCACCCGGGTGACCTCCACCGCCTTCTCCCCACAAAGCCCGTGCTGACCGGTCGAGCGGGTCGCGCTGCGGCCGTCCACCGAGGCCGACGCCGAGACCAGCGGGCCGGGATCATCGCGATCCCGAGGTGCCGCACTTTCAACACCGGCAGGCAACGTCCACCCCTGGAGCGGCTGCGCGAGTGGTACGGCCGCGCGGGCGCAGGACGACCGGCTCGACCTGGCTGTCACGGACCGCGTGACGCGAGCTGGTCGGCGCAGGTCAGTCCTGAACGAGTGGGACCCGGCCCCACCGCGGCGCGCCACCTTCCGCACCCTGATGGGCCCGCGCGGCCGGCCGCGGTCTGGGCACCGAGGCGACCGCCCCGATCGCCGGGTACGGCCTCGACCGCCGGACCGCACCGCATCCAGCTGATGGCGTTCGCGGACAACCACCGGCCCGGCACGTACGAGAAGGTCGGCTTCTGTCCCTGGCGCGCACCGCAGCAGTCAGCTGCGGGACGGCGTCTGGCAGGACGAGGCACCATGGCGGTCGCCGACGACTGGCGGGCCCGCTGAGCGTCGGCCGCCGTCAGGCCGCCGCACGATCGTCACCACGGCCGCCCCCGCCGAGCCCGATGTTGCGCGCGAGTCCGGTGCGCGCCCCGGCGACCTGCCGGGCGCCCGCCTCGCCGCGCAGCTGCCAGGTCAGCTCGGCGGACCTGGGCGAGCGCCCGTGGCGCCCCAGCGGATGGCTCCTGCGACCGCGGGCCGCCGGACGGGTTCACCACCCGCGGCCGCCGTACGTCGTCGCCGGACTCGACGAGCTTGCCCGACTCCGCCCTCGCCGCACATGCCGAGCGCCCTGTAGGCAGGAGTTCGTTGACGGAAGCAGCCGTGCAGTTCGACGACGTCCACGCCGTCGATGCCGGTGCCCGACGCCCAGATGACGGGCCGCCGCCCGCGACATGGGCTGTCCGACGACGTCGACGCACGAGCCGGACGCGAAGGACCCTCGGTGTCCGTGGTCATCGCCTGGGCGACGATCTCGACGGCCTTCTCCCCAGGCCCCGTTCCTCGACGAAGCGTTCGGAGACGACGACGGCCGCCGCCGCGCCGTCGGGGGTCGGCGAGCACTGGAGCTTGGTGAGCGGGGTGTGGATGGCCTTCGCGGCGAGATCTCGTCGACCGTACGGGTCCTGGAACCGCGCGTACGGGTTGTTGACCGAGTGCCGGTGGTTCTTGGCGCCGACCGCCGCGAGCTGGGGTCGCGGTCGTGCCGTACCTCCATGTGCCCGCGGGCCGCGTCGCCGAAGATCTGGGCGGGTGGGCGGACTCATCTCGAAGCCGTGCCGGGCGGCCATGATGCCGTAGTGGCGGGCGACCGGGGACGTCTTGAAGTCGGCTCCGGCGTCGGCCCCTGCCGCCGAGCGCGCGCCGCGCTGCATCTTCTCGGAAACCGACGGCGAGCGCAGTCGCTGACGCCGCCCTCGACGAACTGGCGGGCCATCATCAGGGCGGTGGAGCCGGTCGCGCAGTTGTTGTTGACGTTTGTAGACGGGGACGCCCGTCAACCCCAGTTCGTAGACGGCGCGTTGGCCTGCCGTGGAGGCCTGGAAGCAGTAGCCGACGGGGGACCTGCTGTACGTCGCCGTAGGCGATCCCGGCGTCGGTGAGCGCGGCGCCGCCGGCCTCCTTCACCATGTCCCAGTACTGCCAGTCCCGGCTCTCGGGCTTCTCGAACTTGGTCATGCGCCGACGCCGACTATGTACGACTTCATGGCTCGCAGCTCTCCTGCCACTACCTGACGGACCGTCAGATAGTGGCAGGGCGAGGGCGGTAACGCAGCGCCGCGCGCCCGTCGGCGCCTGGCCGAGCGCTTGAGCGTGTGCATCTCGGAGGTGCCCTCGTAGGTGAGGACGGGACTCCGGGTTGTTGGCGTGCCGGATCACCGGCACTCGACAGCGAGATGCCGTTCGCGCCGAGGATCGTGCGGGCGAGTGCGGCGGAATCTCGATGACCTCGCGGACGTTGTCCAGCATTGCCGAAGCCTGATCTGGGCCGGGTGGACCCCGGCGTCCGAGTCCCTTCAGGGCCGACAGGTGCAGCGCGGTGAGCGTCGCCTGTGGAGTTCGAGGTTGGCGGTGTCAGACCAGCTTCTGCTTGGGTGAGCTGAAGCCCGCGATCGGCCGTTGCCCAGACACTGCTCGCGCTGCAGGGCGTGCCAGTCCCCGCGCCGCCGTCCAGGCCGAGCGGGCCGCGCCGGTGACGCGAGACGATGCCGTACCGGGCCTCGTTCAGGCGGGTCAGCGGCGCTCCGGCACGCACGCGCGCCCCGGGGAGCTGGGCCGAGGCCGGGGAGGCGGACGCCGTCCAGCACCAGCTCGCTTCGTCACCGACGCAAGCGCAGCGGCATCTTGTGGCTTGACTGGGCGGTGAGCGGAGTAGCCGCGTCGGTAGGGCACGACGAAGCCGCGCACCCCGTCACTCGGTCTGTGCGCCCAGACGACGGCGACGGCCGCCACCGAGCCGTTCGTGACCCACATCACTGCGTGCCGTTCGAGGATCCAGTCGTCGCCGTCCCGGCGCGCCCGCGCCGTCATGGAGGCCGGGTCGGGCCGTGGTCGGGCTTCGCCGGGCCGAAGCTGGTGCCGATGGCACTCGCCCGCGGCCATCCGCGGCAGCCACTCCTGCTTCTGCCCTCTCGGAGCCGAGCGCCGGTGGATCGCGAACATGGCCAGGAGGACCCCTGGACCGAGACGAAGGACCGCAGGCCGGAGTCCAGTGGCCTCCAGTCTACGGCTTGCGATGCCGCACGCATCGGGCCGACAGGCCGGCGCAGCCGTACCCTCCAGGTGCATGCCGAGCAGGCCCATCTTGCCGAACTCCCTGCGCGAGGTCGGGCAGGTCACGGCAGCTCGCCCGCCTGAGACCATTAGTCGGCGATGTGCGGCTCGACCTTTGCCGCCGAGGTGCCTGGCGCACCGTGAAATCGCGCACGGCGCGCTCCTCGTCGGTGAGGAGTGCTTCGAGAGTTCAGCGGGTCGACGGGGTCGCACGGGGAACGGCATGGGACCCAGGCTCCTTGCGGTGAGGGTGGTGGGTGCTGGCTCCAGTCGGACGGGTTCAGAAGACGGTCGATCTCGCTTCTCCTCGTACCCGAAGTTCGGCGAGTATCGCGCGGCTGTCCCGGCCCAATATCGTGGGCGGGGGCGCTGCGGGACCGGCGGGCGCTCGCCGCGGAACGTGACGGGACGCGACCTGCTGGAGCGGGCCCACGCCCGGCGTGGTCGACCGTCTGCACCATGCCGAGGGCCGCGGTCTGCGGGCGAGGCGTAGACCCGCCGATGGGTGCGGATGGCGGCGACGGGCACGCCGAGGAGGCTTTCTGAGCAGGGCGGTCCAGTGGGCGACCGGCTCGTCGACGAAAGGACGGACTCGCTTGGCGTTGAGCGCCGTGCGGTGCGCCACGCGGTCGCGGTTGGCCGCGAACCGGGTCGGCGTCCGCCCACCTCGCGTGACCAGGCGGTCACCAGGCGGCGAACAGGGCGTCGTCGCACGACCAGCGATCACGAAGTGGGCCGCCGGCGGCCGGGTACGCCTGGCGCCGGGACGAGGCTGGGGTGGCCGGGAGCCCAGGCGGGCGGGCCGCTCGCCGGTGGCGAAGCAACCGGGTGGCCCAGTTGATGTTGCAGGGCGAGCTGCGACTCGTACAAGGACGTCGTGACGTACCGCCGCGGCCCGTGCGCTCGCGTTCGACGAGAGGGCCGCGTTCACGCCGATGAGGCCGAAGAGGGCGGCGCGAGGTCGCCCATCGCGTAGCCGGCCTTGACGGAGCGGTCCGTCGGAGCTCGCCGGTGGACATCAAGGCCCCGCGCGCTCGCCACGGGCAGCCACCATGTCGTAGCCGGGCTCGTCGCGCAGCGCGTCCGGTGTCGCCGAACGCCGAGATGTGCAGGATGACCAGGCGCGGGTAGCGCGCGCTCCAGCTCACTTGTAGTCGAAGAGCCGGGCCAGCGGAGGTGCCGGGGCGGAAGTTCTCCACCACAGACGTCCGCTGCGTCGGCGAGCATGCGGTGCACGGCCTCCTGGCCGCCCGCGGACTTGAGGTCGAGGGTCACCGAGCGCTTTGTTGCGGTTGGCGGCCAGGTAAAGCACGTGGCGTCGAGGGCCGCTGAAGGGCGCAGGAGGCGGGTCCAGTGCCAGCCGCCGTCGGGGTGCGTCGACCTTGATGACGTCGGGCGCCGAGGTCGGCCAGCGACATGGTGACGTACGGGCCCGCCGCGAAGGACCTTGGAGAGGTCGACGCGACCTTCATGCCCGTCCGGGGGCGCCGGCTCTGGTCAGGCACGGTCGGTCCTCGAGTAAGGTTCGGCGAGCGGGACCCGGCCACCGTCCGCCAGCGCGGCGAAGTGTTCCAGGGCGGGGCGGCGCAGCGCGGCCCGGGTCGAAATCGGTGACGGCGCTGTAGGTGCGCGCGACGAGGCGGCGCGGCCGTCGCCGGTGGTGCGCGTCTCGTGGTCGGCCTGGTCGTGCAGGGCGTCCCACGACGGCGCGTCAGCCTCGTCGGCGTACCGGCCGATCCGCATCTCCTGCTCGTCGGGCGGGAGTTGGAGGAGGCGTCGCCCTTCTTGCGGAACAGTTCCCAGCGGTCACGGGTGGCCGGGCGGTCGCCGTAGGCGTGTCGGCGAGGGTGGTGTGGGCCTGCTGGCGGCGCGCGCAGCGCAGCACGTCGGAGGGCGATGACGTTCGACTGAGCAGATGGAACCAGGTGGGCGTCGCGCACCAGGCGCGGGTTGACCCAGTCCTCGATGTAGCCGTTGCCGCCGCGGATCTCCATGGCCTCGCCGGTGACGGTGCGGGCCCGCTTGCATGGGGTGTGCTTGGCGAGCGGGGTGAGGACGCGGACCAGCGCGCGGGCGTCGGCATCGCCGCCGTCGGCCTCCGTGAGGCGGGCGGGCCGCCTCGATCACCAGGTGCAGGGCTGCTTCCGTGTCGAGGATCATCGGGAGCAGCGTGGCCCGCATCAGCGGCTGGTCGAAGAGGGGCTTGCCGAAGACGTGGCGGACGCGGGTGTGGTCGACCGACTCGCGGACGGCGCGGCGCATCAGGGCGGTGGCGCGCATGGCGTTGGAGAGCCGGAGACGTTGAGCATCTCGGCCATCTGCCGGAATCCGTCGGTGAGTCGGCCGACGGGGGTCGCGTACGCCTCGTCGAGGGTCACCTCGCCGCTCGCGATGGACTTCGAGCCGAGCTTGTCCTGAGGCGGTCGATGCGGATCGCGTTGCGGCTGCCGTCGGGGGCGCAGTCGCGGCACCAGGAACATGCCGGGCCGCGGGTGCCGTCGCCCTGGCCCGGGACGCGGGCGAGGGTGAGTGATCACGTCGGCGGACGGGTTCGAGGCGAACCACTTTCTGGCCGGTGAGCGTCCAGTGCGTGCCCCGGTCGGTGGCGACGGTCTCCGTGAGTCCGACGTCCGGTGCCGCCCTGCTTCTCCGTCATGAACATCGCGCCGGTGGCGCGGAGTTCGAGGTCCGGTGGAGGACAGGGCCGCTATCTCGTCGGCGTACCCGCTCGAGGGTCGAACAGGCGCAGGATGCGGGCGGCGGAGTCCGTCATGGAGAGCGGACGGAGCCATGCCGAACTCGGCCTGCACGTACAGGTAGGAGAGGGCGTACTTGACGGTGTGCGGGACCTTCGTGGGCCAGCCGAGGACGCCGGGCCCGTGCGACATCGCGGCGAGTCGAAGCGCTCGTAGGCGATGGCCGCCGCCCGGTCGTGGGCGGGGTGGAAGGCGATCTCGTCGACACGGGTGCCGTCGGCGGCGTACTGGACGAGGCGCGGCGGGTTGGCGTCGGCGGGGCGGCCTGCCGGTCGAGGTCTCCCGCGGCGAGCTCGCCGAGCTCGGCGAGGAGGGGTTCGACGCGGGTGCGGTCCGCCGCGGACAGGACGCGGTCGAGGAGGGGGCGCAGGGCGGGGTCGCGGTCGGCGTAGTTCAAGGGGACTTCCCAGGTGTGAGGTGGGAGGGGTGCCGTCACGGGGCGCTGCCCCCGACCCCGCTGCTCGATCGCCGCAGGGGGCTCGATGTGGGCGGGCGCGCTCTCTTCCGTGCGGGCCAGCAGCGGCAGCACACCCGCCAGGGTGATCGCGGTGTAGGCCAGGCCAAGCGCCACGACCGGCCAGATCGAGCCGAAGGCGGTGAGCGAGGTACTGGGAGACGATCGGCGCGGTGCCGGGCGAGAGGGTCGTGCACAGCTGGTACGACAGCGACATGCCGGTGTAGCGGACCTCGACGGGGAACACGCGGGCGAGGATCCCGGCGAGTGCGGCGTGGTACATGGCGTGCGGGAAGGTCGCGAGGCCCATGCCGAGGACGGCGAGCCAGAAGTTGCCGGTGCCGACGAGGACGAACATCAGCGGCAGCACGACGAATTCGGGCAGCAGCATCCACAACACGGCCTTGCGCACCGGCCACTTGCTCGCCAGCACCGCGCCGAAAGGGCTGCACGACCACCTGGACGACGAGCGCGAGGGCGATGACCGTGAGGAACGCCGACCGGTCGAAAGCCGAGGTCGGAGGTGGCCCAGGACAGGGCGAACGTCGTCTTCACATAGGTGATGGCGACGCCCGCGGTGCCCGCGAAAACGCCGAGGACGACGAGCAGCGGAAAAACGGGTCAGCACGGTCTTGATGGGCAGCTTGACCGGCTTGTCACGGGCGAGGGGCGGCCTGCATCTCGGGCGTCTCGGCGAGCCTGCGAGGCGGATGAAGAGGCCGACGGCGACCAGGACGGCCGAGAACAGGAACGGGACGCGCCAGCCCCACGACTCGAAGGCGGCGTCCGGGAGTTGGGCGATGCCGAGGAAGGCGATCGTGGCCAGCAGGTTGCCGACCGGGGGAGCCCTGCTGGGCGAAGGCGCCGTAGAGCAGCTTGCGCTTGGGCGGGGCGTACTCGGTGGCGATGAGCACGGCGCCGCCCCACTCGCCGCCCATGGCGACGCCCTGGATCATGCGCAGCAGGATCAGCAGGACCAGGGCGGCGGCGCCGATCTGGTCGTAGCCGGGGAGCAGTCCCACGCAGAAGGTGGCGGCGCCCATCATCGTGAGCGGTGGTGACGAGGGCCTTCTTGCGGCCGTACCGGTCGCCGAAGTGTTCGAAGATCAGGCCGCCGAGCGGCCGGGCGAGGAAGCCGACCCAGAAGGTGGCGAAGGCGGCGAGGGTGCCGACGGCCGGTGAGGCGCCGGTGAAGAAGATCTTGCCGAGGACCAGCGCGGACGCCGATCCGTAGATGTAGAAGTCGAACCACTCGATGGTGGTGCCGACGAAGGCGGTGACGCCGGCGCGGCGGGCGTCACGGGCCCGGCTCGCTGCGTCCCCCGGGGACGGGGGCGGCTTGCGGCATGACGAGCGTCCGCTCGTAGCGGCAGGTCCCGCTGCGAGGAGAACGACAGGTGCGGCCCGCCCTCGCTCCGTCGCGAGACGTGGATCACTCTGCACCGCGCCATTAGGTGGTGTCCAAGACCAATAACGCCCTGGATTGAGACGTCATCCAGCATGATCCTGCGCAGTCGGGCGGCGTCGGCAGCACTTCTTCCGCCACGCGCAGCACGGCCTCCAGGGCAGCCGACTTGTTGCCGGTGCGCCAGCCGAGGGCGATCGGCAGGACAGGCACCTCGTCCCCGACGAGGGGCCGGAACACCACGTGCTCGAGATGGATGCTGCGGGCGGACTCGACGACCACGGCGACCCCGACACCGGCGCCCACCAGGGCAGCATGTTGTACGAGTCCGGGGCCTCCTGCGCGATCCGGGGCGCGAACCCGGCGTCGTGGCAGGCCTGCACCATCGCCTCGCGCACCGCCGACTCCCGGGAGAGCGGGAACGTCACGATGGGTTCGCCCGCCAGCTCCCGCACGGGCACCTCGTCGCGGGCCGCGAGCGGATGACTGTCAGGGCAGGGCGAGCACGAGGCGCTCCATGCGGACGACGCGGGCGGTGATGCCGCGCCGCACCGGCAGCGCCACGAAGCCGACGTCGAGGGTGCCGTCGGTGACCCGGCGCAGCGCCTCACCGGTGTAGGTCTGTCCCATCAGCACCAGCTCGATCCCGGGGTGCTGGGAGGTGACGGCGCGGGTGAGCAGCGGCAGCGCGGGAGTAGCTGCTGGCGCCCGCGAAGCCGACCGTGACCCGGCCGACCTCGCCGAGGTGCGCGGCGCGCACGGTGCGGCGGACGGCGGAGGCGTCGGCGAGCAGCCGCCGCGCGGGCTCCACGAGCGCCTGCCCGGCCGGGGTGAGGCGGACGGTGCGGGTCGTGCGGTCGAAGAGCCTGACCCCGAGGTCCCGTTCGAGGAGCCTGATCTGCTGGCTGAGCGGCGACTGCGCGATGTGCAGGCGCTCGGCGGCCCGCCCGAAGTGCAGTTCCTCGGCCACGGCCACGAATCCGGTGAGGTGTTTGAGCTCCACGGGGGCGACGATACGGGGGCAGGTGACGGTGCTGCCGCTCACCGCGGCCCGGCGGCCGGCCGGCGCGTGGCAGGAGGGGCGCGGCCCCGGCGTGCTGGTCGTCCGGATGGAGAGGGCGGACGGTCCGTGGCGGGCCAGGCTCCAGGGGTTCCGGTCCTCAGGACGCGCCGGATCCCGTGGCGGCCGTGCCTTCGCGGGGCCCGTCCCGCTGTCCGGGCGGACTCCGGCGAAGACGGCCGGGGGGCCGGAAGGCGTCGCGCTGGGGCCGGCGCGGCCGGAGCCGAGCGGGAGCCGGGGGCGTCGCCACGTCGGCCTGATCCCGCTCCCGCCGCGCCGCCCTGTGGCATGCTCGCGCTCACGCCGCCCGGCGTGGAGACCGAGGCCGACGGGGGACGCGACGATGACCGGAAGTCAGGGTGCCCGGCGGGTGCTGCTGCCCGTGGTGGGGGCGGTGGCACTCGTCCTGCTGGTGATGGCGGTGGCGCACGGTGTGCACCGGCCGGAGGGCGCGGGCGACGCCTACCGGCGCGCCCACCCGGCCCCGACCGCGGTCTCGTCGCGCGCGCGTCCCGAAGGACTTCCGCTGTCCCGGCGAGGACCCGTCGCCCTCGCCGACCGGCTCCCCGTCCCCGACGGGGCCACCGCGCAGCCGGGCGACCACTACGCCGAGAACCACGGCTTCCGCGTGCCGTTCGCGCTGCACGGGCAGCGCCGGTGCGACGGACTGGCCGCGGTGCGGCGGGTGGAGCACGCGCTCCGGCCGCTGCGCGAGCGCGGCGACTTCACCGCGAAGAGCGCCGCCAGCGGGCGCTGGTCGCGTTCCCAGCTTCCCGACGGTGGCGTGCGGGCGCAGCGGGACAGCGCCGGGGTGTACTTCCCTCGTCACCGTCGACCGGACGCCACTGTGCGTGGAGGGCGCCCTGTACCCGGCGGGCCTGCGGGCCGACGCGCCTTCGGCAGCTACCCCGACCACGTCGGCTGCGACCTGCCCTCCGGCGGGCCACTGACCGCCGGAAGGCACCGGACGTCAGTCCCTGGGCAGGCCCCAGGATCCGCTCGGCCACGACGTTGAGCTGGACCTGGGTGGTCCCCCGGCGATGGTCAGACAGCGCGACAGCAGGAACCCGTGCAGCGCCCGCTCGCCCGGGCCTCCGCAACGCGCCCGCCGGGCCGAGGAGTTCCGAGGGCCAGCTCCGCGACCTTCTGCTGGTGCGGGGTCTGCACCAGCTTCCGCACGGACGCCCCGGCCCCGGCTCCTCCCCCGCGACCTGGCGCATGAGTCGTGCGCAGCCCGATGCAGGCCAGAGCGTGCGCCTCGGTCGCCAGGGCGCCGATCCTGGCCCGGTGGGCGCCGTCCAGGTCGCCGGAGCGGGCGAGGGAGCGCCTCCAGGCCCGTGTCGAACGTCAACTGGTCGGCCATGTGGACGCGTTCGTTGCCGAGCGTGTGCCGGGCGACCTGCCAGCCGTCGTCGACGTCGCCGATCACCGCGTCCGCGGGCAGCAGCACGTCGTCGAAGTAGACCTCGTTGAAGAGGGAGTCCCCGGTGATCTCGCGCAGCGGCCTGACGTCGATCCCCCGTCGTGTGCTTCATGTCGACGACGAAGTAGGTGAGGCCCTGTGGCTTGGGGGCGTCCGGGTTCGTGCGGGCGAGCAGGATGCCGTGGTCCGCCCACTGCGCGGCGCTCGTCCACACCTTCTGGCCGTTGATCCGCCAGCGCCCGTCCGGCAGCCGCTCCGCCTTCGTGCGCAGCGAGGCCAGGTCGGATCCCGCACCCGGTTCGGAGAAGAGCTGGCACCACAGCAGCTCGCCGCGGAGCGTCGGCGGGAGGTAGCGGTCGCGCTGGGCCTCGGTGCCGTAGGTGAGGAGCGAGGGGACGACCCAGGTGGCGATGCCGAGGTCGCTGACCTTCACCCCGGCCGCCGTCAACTCGCTCTGGACCGCGAGCTGTTGGACGGGCCCCGCACCGATCCCGTACGGCGGGGGCAGGTGCGGCGCCGCGTATCCCGGTGGGGGGCGAGGGCGCGGCGGGCGGCGCCGGGTCGAGGCCGCGGGCCACCCCGACGACGGCGCGGGTCCGCTCCCGGTACGCGTCGGCCTCGGCGGGCAGGTCGAGCCGCAGTTCCCGGCGGGCGCCGGACTCGGCGAGCCGGACGGCGCGCAGCCGGTGCGCGTCGCCCGCGCCGAGCAGCTGGCGGGCGACGACGGCCCGGCGCAGATGGAGGTGGGCGTCGTGCTCCCAGGTGAAGCCGGTGCCGCCGAGGATCTGGATGCAGTCCTTGGCGCAGCCGTACGCGGCGTCGAGCGCGGCGCCGGCGGCGAGCGCGGCGACCAGTCCGCGGACGTCGTCGGCGGCCTCGTCTCGCCGAGGGCGCGGGCCGCGTCCCACACCAGCGCGCCCGCCTGCTCGACGCGGACGAGCATGTCGGCGCAGAAGGTGCTTGACGCCCTGGAACTGGCCGATGGGCCGCCCGAACTGTTCGCGCACCTTGGCGTGGTCGGCCGCGGTGCGCAGCGCCCACCCGGCGGTGCCGCAGGCGTCGGCGGCGAGCAGCACCGCCGCCAGGTCGCGGACGAGGGAGCCGTCCACGGCGAGCACCGGTCGGCGGGGACGGCCCGCGCCGGCCGCGGCGATCCCCGCGGTGAGGTCTGGTCGGGTCGGCGCTCTCGTGGGCGCGCACGGTGAGGCCCGGGGTGTCGGCGTCGACGGCGATCCAGACGGGCCCCTCGGCGCTCTCGGCGGCCAGGACGAGCAGGTCGGCGTCGGCTCCGGTGAGGACGGGCGGCGCGGTCCCGTCGAGCACGAGTCCGTCGGGCCCGGCCACGGCCGTGAGCCCGCCGGGCCCGAACGCGACGGCCCCGATCCGGTCGCCCCGTGGCGAGGCCGCGGGCGAGCTCCCGGCACCCGCCCGGCGCAGCACCTCGGCCGCGAGGGCGCTGCCCAGGAACGGGCCGGGCAGCGCCGCCCGGCCCGCCCTCCTCGGCGACCACCGCGAGATCGAGGAGGGTCCCGCCGCCGCCCCGTACGACTCGGGCAGGTGCACGCCGAGGCAGTCCCTGGGCGGCGAGTCCGTCCCAGTGGGACGGGCGGTGGCCAGGGGCGGCCGGGGGCGTCGAGCAGTTTGCGCACCTCGTCGGGCGGTACGGCGCGCGCGATCCAGCCGCGCACGGCGTCCGCGAGTTCCCGCTGTTCCTGCGTGATGGCGATGCCCATGCGGCGCACGGTAGAACACGTTCCAGTAGAGCGGAAGACCGAATCTGACGCCAAGTCAGAAACCATCCGAGGGCGTTCAGGGTCCGGCCCGCGTAATGAAAAAAGGTCAAGGTTGCCGCTCGTACGACGATCGTCGGAATAGTCGCCCGAGGGGAAACAGGTTCGACCTACACGAAACCTGCCCGCACGCCGCCGTGCACAGACCCCCGAACCTGCCTTCCGGAGGCCTCCCCTGATGCCCCAGCCGACGACCACAGACCGCCGAACCGGCGCGCGTCGTCCCCATCCTCGCCTTCGCCGGCATCGTCGTGGCGGTGATGCAGACCCTGCTCGTCCCGGTCATCAAGGACCTGCCCGAGCTGCTCGGCACCGCCCCCTCGAACGCCACTCTGGGTGATGACTGCCACCCTCCTCGCCGGCGCCGTCTCCACCCCGATCATGGGCCGCCTCGGCGACCTCGCCGGCAAGCGCCGGATGCTGCTCACCAGCCTCGCGATCATGGTCGTCGGCTCGCTGGTCTGCGGATTCATCGGACAACCTGCTCGTGATGATCGTCGGCCGTGCGCTGCAGAACTCGCCATGGGCGCGATCCCGCTCGGCATCGGCCTGATGCGCGACATGCTGCCGCGCGAGAAGCTCGGCTCGGCGATGGCCCTGATGTCCTCCTCCATCGGCGTCGGCGGCGGTCCTCGCGCTGCCGCTGGCCGCGCTCGTCGCCCAGCACGCCGACTGGCACGCGCTGTTCTTCGGCGCGGCGGACTCGGCGTCCGGTCGATCGTCCTCACCCTGGTCTTCGTCCCGGAGAGCGCGCTGCGCGCGCAGGGCACGTTCGACGTGGCCGGCGCCCTCGGCCTCCCCCTCGGCCTGGTCCTCTTCCTGCTGCCGATCACCAAGGGCAGCGACTGGGGCTGGGGTCGGGCACCACGCTCGGCCTGTGTCACGCCCGCGGCGCTCGTCGTGCTCCCTCGGCTGGGGCGCGATGGAGCTGCGCCTGGATGGCGCCGCTGGTCGACCTGCGCACCACGGCCCGCCGCGAGGTGCTCTCACCAACCTCGCGTCGATCATGGTGGGCGTCGCCTTCTACGCGATCTCCTGGTCCTCCCCCAGCTGCTCAGCTGCCGTCCGCCACCGGCCACGGCCTCGGCCAGTCGATGGTCGTCGCGGGTCTGTGCGTGGCGCCGCTGGGCCTGACGATGATAGCTCACGGCGCCGGTCTACGCCCGCCTGTCCGCGGAGTTTCCGGCCCGCGTCACGCTGATCCTCGGCATGCTGATCATCGCGATCGGCTACGGCGCGGGCCTCGGCCTGATGAGCGCCGCCTGGCGAGACGATCGTGATCTCGGTGGTCGTGGGCGCGGGCATCGGCCTCGCCTACTCCTCGCTCCCCCGCGCTGATCATCACGCGCGCGGTCGACCCGTCCGAGACGGGCGCGGCCAACGGCCTCAACACCCCTGATGCGGTCGATCGGCACCTCGGTGTCGTCGGCGGTCATCGGCATGGTCCTGGCCAACACCGCGCACCAGGCGCACGGCGTGGCCGTCCCCACGATGCACGGCTTTCCACATCTCGTTCCTGGATCGCCACCGCCGCGAGTCGCGGTGGGCGTCCTGCCGCCGTCTTCCTGCCGAAGCGCAGCACGGCTCGCCGGACAGCTGCGGGCCAGCAGCGAGAGGAGCGCCAACCTGGCCCGCGCCGAGGAGCTGCTCGCCGCCCGCGGCCGGGTCCTCGACCCGGCGGGCGCTCCCGTGGCCCGTGCCAGGTGACCCTGATCGACCGTCGCGGCCGCCAGGCGGGCGCGGCCCTCACGGACGCCGACGGCGGCCCTACGCGCTCACTGTCCCGACGGGCGGCCTCGTACGTCCTTTCGCGGCCACGGCCTCCGGCCACGCGCCCCGCGCGCCTCGGCCGCCACGCACCACGGCGGGAGGACCGGGCGGTCGACGTGGACCTGGCCCTGGAGGCGCTCGCCGAATCGGTCCGGTAGGGCGGCCGGCGGAGCTGCGGGCAGCTCGGTCGGTCCCGACGAGGAGACGCGTCGCGCACAGGTGTGCGACGCGTCTTTCCTTGTCCGGCGGCTCCCGATACCGTGCCGAGCCGACGGCCGAGCAGAGGGGGACGATCGCAGTGCGGCGATACGACTGGTTACGGCGGATCCACCGGCTCGACCCCGATCGGGACTACCACGAGATCTACGGGATCAGCACGGCCCACGAGTTCCCCTGGGACTTCATGCAGGCCCTCGGGTTCGCCCTGTACCGCACGTACGCCGTGCCGAGCATCGGCCGGCCCTCGCCGGGACGGGCGAGTTCACCGGGCGGCCGCAGAAACGCTACGACGACACGGTGCTCATCCTCGACGCCATCGGCGAGCACGGCATGGAGTCCGAGCAGGGCGCACCGCGATCCGCCGGATGAACCAGATGCACCGCGCCTACGACATCCCCGACGACGACCTCCGCTACGTCCTGGCCACGTTCGTCGTCGTCCCGCGCTGGATCGACGACTACGGCTGGCGGAAGCTGTCCCCCGCACGAGGTGCGGGCGAGCACCAACTACTACGGGCTGGGACGACGATGAACATCTCCGGCATCGGAGACCTACGCCGGGTTCGAGACGCTCATGGACGACTACGAGCGCCGCCACTTCGCCTACGACAAGGGCGCGTTCGCGGTGTCGGAGGCGACCCTCGACCTGATGGCGTCCTTCTACTCCCGGCCCGTTCCGCGCGGCGATGCGCACGGCGTCCCTGTGCCTGATGGACCGCCGCTGCGCGCCGCGTTCGGCTACCAGGACCCGCCCGGCGCCGTCCAGGAGCGGTCCGCGGCGGGATACGGCTGCGCGGCCGGTTCGTCCGGCTGCTGCCGCCCGCCGCACGCCGCACCACGCCCGCGAGAGCCGCAACGTGCGGGGCTATCCGAACGGCTACTAAGGTGGCCGACCTCGGCACGTTCCCGAACGGCGCGGGCTGCCCGCGCGGAAACTCGAAGGACAAGCCAGGCCGGACAGTAGCCTCGCCCGTCATGAGCTGGCTGCCCGACGACTTCGTCCACCCGTCCACGTCCTCGTGCCCGGCACGGCACTGCACCTCCGCCCCGATCCGGGAGGCGGACGCCCTGATCGACCATCCTGCCGTGATGGGCTCCCGCGAGCGCCTGTGGAGATCTTCGGCCCCGCCTGGGCTGGCCTGCCGAGACGATGAGCTACGAGGCGGACCGGGTCGACCTGCTGCGGCACGAGATAGCGAGATCGCCGCGCACCAGTCGTTCAACTACGCGCCTCTGGACGAGGACGAGACCGCCCTCCCGGCTGCGTGTACATCGACCCGCCCGAGCGCGCCGTGCGCCGACGGCGAGATCTCCCTGGTGGGTGGTGGACGACCTCGTGGGCAGCGAGAGCAGTGAGCGCGCGCGGTCGACGCGCTGGTCCCCGCGCTGGATCGCCGCCGACTGGCCGTTCCGGCAGCCCCTGGGCTCATCGGCCGCGACATCGGCTGGCAGGACTGGCTGGCGCTGCCGCAGCTCCCGTAAGCGCGTCCCTGGCACGCCCTTGGCCCGTCCCTGCACGTCCTTGCCGGGCCACGGCAGCCCGGTGTCCCGCGCAGACCGCCGCGGGGCCTCGTGTCCTGCCGTTGCCCCGCGCGGACAATGAGGCCGGGGGCGGACGATGACGACACGGACGAGGGCCATGGCGCAGAGCACGCGGCCGAGGAGGAGCGGCGCGGACCGGCGGTCGGCGGGCGGGTGCGGAGCACCGGCGTCGCGCTGATCCCTGGCGTCCCTCGCGGCGGCGGTGCCTGGCGCCCTCGCGTTCGCGGGTGTGGCTGCCCCACGACCGGGGCGCTACCAGGCCTACGGCGCGGCCCCTGTCGTGCCAGGCGCACGCGCCGCGGCTGGACTGCTCGAGCATCTGGCACCTCACCGTCGTGGACGTGGTCGACGAGAGCTCGGGCAAGACTCAGCCGGCACGAGGCGACGCTGAAGGACGGCGACGCGGCGGGGCGAGGTCGACTTCGGCGACCCCGGCCCGCTCCTGGAGCGGCTGCGGAAGGACGACCGGGTCACCGCGACCGCCCGGCGCGGCGAGATCATGGCGCTCGACAAGCGACGGCGTCCGGCAGAACACCTCCGAGGGCGCCCCCGCGGCGACGAGCTCCAGATGAACGCCGCGCTGGGCACGGGCGCCGCGCTGCTCGCCGTGCAGACCTTCGTGCTCGGTGCGGTGCGCGCTCGGCCAGGCCGCGCGATCCGGCCCCTTCACCTGGGACCGGTACGGCGCGCGGCTGTTCTTCACGATCCTCGCCGTCACCTTTCGGGGTGGGACTGCCCGCCGTGTGCTGGGCATCCCGTGGTGGATCGTGCCTGTCGTCGCGGGTGCCCGTCGCGCTGGGCGCGGCGGTGCACTGGTACCGCAGGCCGTCGCGCTCGGCGTCGAACCCCGGCTCTGAGCCGAGGAGCCTGGACACGTCGGCGCCGACCGGAGTTCGCGCGGCCCGGCGCCGCGGCGGAACAGCCGGGCCGGGCGCCCGCCCTCCACCGTGGCGCGCTCCCCGTCGACCCGCAGCCACGAGCCCTCCCGGAGCCTGAGCACCGGCACGTCGTTCTCCTCCAGGAACTCGGGTGAGCCGCTCCTCGCGGGTCTCGCCCTTGTGCGTGGAGGACGGATCCAGGTCGAGGTAGTGCGGGTTGATCTGGAGGGGACCAGGCCCAGCGTCGCGAAGGACGGGGCTGCACGATCGGCATGTCGTTGGTCGTGCGCAGCGTCGGCGCGGCCATGTTGGTGCCCGCGCTGGCGCCCATGTACGGCAGACCGGCCCCCACCGCCTTGATCAGGGCGTCCTGCAGACCCGTGCGGTACAGCGCGCTCAGCAGCCGGAAGGAGTTGCCGCCCCGATGAACACGGCGTCCGCGGGAGGCCAGTCGGGCCAGCGGGTCGCCGCCCTCGTGGACGCCGGTGCACCCCTCGATCCCGGCGCCCTCCAGCGCGCGCGCGCACTTCGCCGTGGTCAGGCGTCGTGGTCGGCGAGCGCGTACGGCACGAACGCGAGGCGGGCCTGCGGCGGCAGGAAGCCGGTGACGGTGTCGAGGGCGTGCTCCAGGTAACCCCGGCCGTACTGGGTGGAGTTGGAGAGCAGCAGCAGATCTACGACAGGGTCGCTCCTATCAACGGGCGGTGCGGGTGGGTCAGTCGGTGGCGCGGGCGCGGCGGGTGCGCTGCGGCGGATGGGTGAGGCGGCGCCCAGGAGCCGGGCGGCCCGGCGCAGCGCGTCGAGGCGACTGTCAGGCCCGTCGGGAAGCGCGCCTCTGGCGGCGCCGAGGCTGAGGCTCCCGTACGGCTCGCGGCCGAGCGAAGACGGGGACGGCGACGGTGCCGATCCCGGCGTCGTACTCGCCGACCGTCCACGCGTACCCCTGCGCCCGGATGGCGAGGAACTCCCGCTCCAGCTCATCCGGTCTCGGTCTGCGTGCGTGCGCTCCGTGAAGCGGGCCATGGGGCGGCCCCGGAAGAGGCGGTGGCGCTGCTCGTCGGGGAGGAACGCGTAGTACGACTTGCTGGTGGCGCCCGCGTGCGCCGGGTACAGCTCGCCGACCAGCGGGTAGTAGCGCAGCGGTCCTTCCTCGCCCTCGACGGCGGCCACGCACCGCATGTGGAAGTTGTCGGGGAGGCAGGACTAGGACCGTGCCGCCGGTCGCGGCGCGCAGCTCCTCCAGGACCGGTCCGGCGAGCAGTTCCAGCGGGCCCGAGCGCTCCCAGAGCCGGCCGAGCGCAGCACCGCCGGGCCGATCCGGTACCGCCGCGTCGCCGGGTCGGAGACCAGGAAGCCGCGTCCGGCCAGCGTCGACAGCAGCGCTGCGCGACCGACGTGTCCCAGCCGAACTCGGCGGCGACCTCCGTCACGCCCCAGTCGGGGCGCGTCCGCTCGAAGGCCAGCAGCGCGAGCAGGGGCCCGGTCGACGGTCTGCAGCGCGCCGGCCGGGGTCTTCCGGTCGAGCGGGATCTCCGGCACGCCATCTCACCATCCAGACCTGAATTGCAATAACGGGAAACAGTTGCCGACAACGCTATCCGATCCCGAATCTGCTGTCAGCACCGGTGGAAACCGCGACCGGGCGCAGCGCAGTGAGAGGGACCCGCATGTTGAAGTACGTCCTCGACGTCGTCGAGCTGCTGGACGACCCCCGATGCCGACGGCAAGCGCGCCGTCGCCTATCTCGACTCGGTCGCGGGCCCTGAGGGCTCGGGCGCCGAGGTCACCACCGTCGACGGCGAGCGCGGGTCCACCGACTTCGTGCTGCGTCCGCATCAGGGGGCCAGGGCCGCAGCCGCGGCGGCAGCGCCCGCACGCTCGGTGTCGTCGGCCGCCTCGGCGGGGTCGGCGCCCGGCCCGAGATGACCGGCCTGGTCTCCGACGCGGACGGCGCCGCCGCCGCGCTCGCGACCGCCGCCAAGCTCCTCGACATGCGCCGCCGCGGCGACGTGCTCGACGGGGACGTGGTCGCCACGCACGTCTGCCCGGACGCGCCGACCGCGCCGCACGACCCGGTCCCGTTCATGGACTCGCCGGTCGACATCGCCACGATGAACCGGCACGAGGTGACCGAGGACATGGAGGCCGTGCCTCCATCGACACCTCACCAAGGGCAACCGCATCATCAACCACAAGGGCCTCGCCCTGTCCCCCCACCGTGAAGGAGGGTGGTGCTGCGGTGAGCGAGCAGCTCGGCGAGCTGCTCGCCGTCGTCACCGGTGAGCTGTTGGTCACGTACCCTGCACTACGCAGGACATCACCCCGTACGGTAACGGTGCACACCACATCACTTCGATCCTGCAGCCGGCCACGGCGACCGCCGCCCCGGTCGCCGCCTGCGGTCACTCTGGCCGCCGCGGTCGGCTGCCGACCGGCAGCAGCCAGCCACGCGACGACATCGCGGCCGCGGCATCCGGTCCTGCCGTCAGATGACCCACGCGGCCATCCCTGGCGGCGGGCGCCTCCCTTGACTTCCACGACGCCGCGGAGTTCGACGCTCCCGCGTGGAGCTGCCACGGCATCCGCTTCGCGCCCAATTCGGCAGTCCTTCGGCGGCGCATCCACGGGATGCCGCACGCCATGGCTACTCGCACAGCAGAAGAACGTGGGCAAAGCGGACGACCACGCGCCGTCCAGAGTCTTCGGGACAAGCGGTCGGCTTTCTGGACGATGCTGCTCCAGTGGCTCGCCCAGTCGGGGTCCATCTCGTAGCTTTCACGCTGGGCGCCACCATCGGCGTCGGCATGACCTTCGGCGACGCCTTCCTCGCCTCTCACACTGGGCGCGGTCATCCTCGAAGTCGTGATCTTCCTGATCGGCATGGCGGGCATGCGCGAGGGGGCTCGCGATGCCGCTGCTGACCCGCTGGGTCGGCTTCGGGCGCAACGGCTCGGCGCTCGTCAGCTTTCGTCATCGCGGTCAGCCTGGTGGGCTGGTTCGGCGTACAGAACACGATCTTCGGCAACAGCGTCTCGTCGCTCAGTCGGCGGCCCTGTCGTACCGGGCTGCGTGCGTCGTCGCGGGCCTGGCCATCACGGTCCTGGTCATCTTCGGCTCGCGCATATGGCGATCTCAGCGAAAGATCGTGACGCCCTCTTCGCGATGGTCGCTCTGGTCCGTGGATCGACGCGCCTGGGCGTGAGCACTCGCTCGGCGACCTCGATCTGCCTCCCTGCCGCCCGGCCAGGCCATATCCCGCCTGGTCGCCGCGACCGCCATCGCGGGCGGCTGCATGACGGGCGCGATCGTCGCCCCGGAGATGACCCCGCAACAAGAAGGGCAGCCACGTCTTCCCCGCAGAGACGCGCGTCCTCGGCGATGCTCCTCCGAGCGGCGATCGTCGGCCCGACCGGCGCCCTCGGCCACATGAAGTCAAGAGCACCGAGGTCTCGCAGATCGTGCCTCCACGTCCGGCGTCTTCGGCGTCCTCTGCTCGTCCTGATGTTTCGACCGCGAAGATCAACGACTGGAACCCTGTACGGCCTCCTCGCCTCGGCGTCGTCAACTTCTTCCAGGCCAGTTCTTCAAGAAGCGCCTGCGCGCGGCGCCGTCACCATCGCCCTCGGCATCGCGGGCACCGTCCTGTCGGCGGTCGGCATCATGAACCCACTTCACCGACTTCCCTGGACGGTCCTCGGCGTGGCCATATCCCGGCCCACCGGCGGCATCGTCGTCGCCGCCGAGTACCGCGGTGCGCGCCGGATGCGCGTCGCCTCGATTTACGACTCGGAGGCGGGCACGCCGCCCACCATACGCCCTCGCACTCCGGGTGCCGATGTCCCCGTCATCAATCTGGGCCGCGGCCTTCTGCGTCGGCAAAGTTCTACCGACGGCAGGCATCCCGGCCCTGGAACTCCCTCGGCCACCGCGTCCCGTCCTCTTGGCTACCGTGCCTCGGCCTGCCTCGGCTGGGTCAGGACGTGTACGGCACCACCACCCTGGCGGACGACGAGGGACGCGCCTCCCCGCCGCCGCCGAGCAGACCCCCGTGGAGCGGTGCACGACCACCCTTGCTTCCGAGGACGCCCAGCGCGAGGTCGTCGAGCTCTGCGCGCCGAGCTGATCCGCTTCGACACGTCGAACCCGACGAGCGACGAGCGGCCTGCGCCTGCTGGGTCGAGGGCCGGCTGGCTGAGGCCGGCATCGCGTCCGAGTTCGTCGAGAGCGCGCCCGGGCTCGGGCCAGCGCGTCATGCCCGTACGAGGGCGCCGATCGCTCGCGCTGGTGCGCCCCGCTCCCGTCCACGGTCATCTGACGTCGTCCCGGCCGACGCGGCCGAGTGGCAGGTGCCGCCGTTCTCCGGCGATATCCGCGACGGCTACTCCTGTGGGCCGCGGCGCCATCGATATGAAGGACACGGTCGCCGTGATGCTGGCGACCGCCCGGCACTTCGCGCGGACGGGCACGAAGCCGTCGCGCGACCTGCGCTCGCGTTCCCTCGCGGACGAGGAAGCAGGGGCAAGTTCGGCGCACCCGGCTCGTCGAGCACCGGCCCGACCTGTTCGAGGGCGTCACCGAGGCGATCGGCGAGGGCGGCGGGCTTCGTACGCGCTCGACGACACCCGGCGCCTCTACCCGATCGGAGAACGCGCAGCGCGGCATGGCCTGATGGAGCTGACCGCGAACGGCCGGGCCGGGCACGGATCGTCGCCGAACGACGAGAACGCCGTCACGGACCTCGCCGAGTCCTCACCCGCATCGGCCGCCACACGTTCCCCCGTCCGTCTCATCGAGCCGGTGCGCGCCCTGCTCCAGGAGGCCGCCGACCTCAAGGGCGTGGAAGCTCGACTTCGGGAGGCGGAGGACCTGACGCCGAACTGGCTAGCTGGGTCACGTCGCCGACTTCATGCAGGTGGTGCTCCGCAACTCCGCGAACCCGACCATGTTCACGGCCGGCTACCAGACGAACGTGATCCCGGGAAGGCGACGGCCCGCGTCGACGGCCGCTTCCCTGCCCGGCCACGAGCAGGAACTCGTCGACACCATCGACGCGTTGCTCCCTCGTCCATGTCTCCCGCGCGTGGGTCAACCACGACATCGCCATGGAGACGACGTTCGACGGCCCGCTCGTCGACGCCATGTGCGACGCGGTGCGCGCCGAGGACCCGGACGGCCACCTGGTCCCGTACTGCAACCCGGGCGGCACCGACGCCAAGGCCTTCACCTAAGCTGGGCATCCGCTGCTTCGGCTTCAAGGGCCTGAAGCTGCCGGCCGACCTCGACTACGGGCGCCTCTTCCACGGCGTCGACGAGCGGGTCCCGCTGGAGGGCTGCGCTTCGCGCGGGTGATGACGCCCGGCTGTGGCAGGGCTGCTGAGCGGCCGGCCGGCGGCGTACGGCAGCATGTGGGCATGACCACGACCAGCGCCCGTCCCGCCGCCGACGTCCTCGCCGCCTTCGAGAACGCCAAAGGTTCATGCCCCTCGGCGAGGGCCTGCGCTGTACGCCGCCGCGGTCGAGGCCGCGGCGCTCGGGCTGCCACTCCTGGAGGTCGGCACGTACCGCGGCCGCTCGACGATCCTGCTCGCCGACGCCGCCCGGGCCGCCGGGGTCACGGCCCTGACCGTGGACCACCACCGGGGCAGCGGAGCGAGCAGCCGGGCTGGGACTTCCACGACCCGGAGACCGTCGACCCGGCCGTCGGGCGCATGGACACACTGCCCACCTTCCGGCTGCACGCTGCACGCGGCGGGCCTGGAGGACCACGCGGTGGCACTGGTCGGAAGGTCCCCCGCAGGTCGCCAAGGTGTGGGGCGGCAGGCTCGGCCTCGTCTTCATCGACGGCGGGCCACACCGACGAGCACGCCACCGCCGACTACGAGGGGCTGGGCCCCGCACGTCGCCGACGGCGGGCTGCTCCTCATCCACGACGTGTTCCCCGTCGCGTACGACGAGTGGACGGGACAGGCACTGCGTGTACCAGCGGGCACTCGCGTCCGGGGCGTTTCACCGAGGTCTCGGTGTGCGACTCGTTGCGCGTCCTGCGCCGAACGGGCGCGGGGGATCTGAGGGCGCGGTTAGGCTCGCCTGGTGTCGTACGACGGTCCGGATCCCGATGGCTTTGATGACTACTACAACAACCTCGCGAACTCCGCACGTCCTGTCTGAACTGGCGGCCGATGCTGATCGCCTCGCCGCGCTCGTCCCCGACGAGCGCTCGCCGCGTGGCTGATCTGGCAGGTCGTGAGCGGTCCGGCCGAGAGCGAACCGCCGAAGGTGCTGCTCGGCCCCCGGTCAGTCGTCGACGTCGTCGGCGGCGTCGGCCGTCGCCGTCGGACGCGAAGGAGCCGAGCGCGTCGCCGCGCGCGCCGAAGTCGTCCGCGTCGCCGTCGAAGTCCGCGCCGAAGAAGTCGTCGAAGCCCGCGGGGGCGGCTCAGGGACCGCTCGCGGGGCAAGGTCGTCGTCATCGACCCGGGTCACAATCCGGGTAACTTTCGGCACCCGGCCGATATCAATCGCAGCGTGAACGTGGGCAACGGCTCCACGAGTGCGACACCACCGGGACGTCCACCAACGCCGGTTACACGGAAGCCCAGTTCACTCTGGACGTGGCGCCGCATGAAGGTCATCCTCGAACAGCAGGGCGCCACCGTGCAGTTGACGCAGAACGGTGACCGGGCCTGGGGCCCCTGCGTCGACGAGCGGGCGGATCGGCAACAGCGCCGAGGCCGATGCCGTGGTCTCGGTCCACGCGGGACGGTTCCCCGCCGCGGGCAACCGCGGCTTCCATGTGATCCTTCCCGCATCCATGCACGCGGGCGCCGCGAACACCCGTCCGATCGCCTCCTCGCGCGACTTTCGGCGAGCGGGTCGCGGGCAAGTTCCTCCAGGTCACGGGCAGCCCCCGTCAGAACTCATCGGCGGCGGCACCAGCCTGGACACCCGTAGTGACTCTGGGCGGACTCAATCTGTCGAAGGTTCCCAAGGTCTTCGTCGAATGTGGCAACATGCGGGACTCCCCAGGACGCGGGCCGGCTGACCTCCGGCTCCTGGCGGCGAAGGCGGCTCAGGGCCTGTCTGAGGGGAATCGTGAGTTTCCTGCGCGGGTGACCGTCACGCTATGGATCTCGGCAGACACCTCCAGTCGGCGGACGATAGTGTCCTCCGTACGATGAGGGCCACCCCGTGCTTGGCGCCGCCTCCTCCGAAGACGAGACGACTGAGAAGGACCTGAAGTGAATATCCGCTCCCTCACTCGAGGCGACGGCGTGGTGATCGGAGCAGCGGTGTTGCTGTTCATCGCCTCGTTCCTCGATATCTACTCCGCCGACGACGCTCCGGACAGCGTCGACTTCCCGAACGCGTGGGAAAGCGGCCCGATCCTGATGAGCGTCGTCCTCTCGGGGATCATCGGAGCCGTCCCTCATCGTGGTGGCCCGCGGTCTGCCGCAGCCGCGCAAGGTCGCCGGTCTCGACCTCGGCCAGTTCGGCGTCGCCGCCACGGTGTTCGCCGCGTGGGGCGCGCTCGCCAACATCTTCGACCCGTTCAGCGGCGTCAACAACCTCGGCAGTTCGAGCGACTCCGGTGTCGACGCCGGCATCGGCCTCATCCTCGCCCTCATCGCCACGCTGGTCATGGCCGCCGCGGCCGTCGCCACCCCCCTGGTCCCCCCGCCCCTCAAGGCGGGCCCCTCGTCGGTGCGCCGCGTCCGCAGCAGCCGCAGCCGTACGGCGGGCAGCCGCAGGGTGGTTACGGGTACCCGGGCGCCCAGCAGCCCGGCCCCCGGCCAGCCGTACGGTGCCCAGCCCGGCCAGCCCGGCCCGGGCCAGCCCTACGGCGGTCAGCCGCAGCAGGGCGCCGCTCCCGGCGCCGCGGCAGCCGTCGCAGGGGCGGGCAGCCGGGTGCGGCGGACTTCTCGCCGTTCTGGTTCGCCGTGCCGGTGCCGCGCCCGCTGTACGCGGAGGACGGCTCGCCGTCGCCGATCGCCGAACTGGCGCCCGGCACCTGGTACTTGGCCGTCGAGCAGCGCGGTCCCGGCCTGGTCGCGAGACGCAGGGCGGCCGTCGCGGCGTCCTCAGGACACCACCGGCATCCAGCGCGGCTGACGCGCCCGCCGAGCCGCAGAGGCCCCTCGCCCGTCTTCCGGGCGAGGGGCGCTTTTGCGTGCAGTCCCTCGGAGAAACAGACCTGACGCACCGTCAGTTGACCTGGAGGGCGCGCATGCGGCTAGGAAGTCGCACTCGGCTACTGCGCGGCGAACCCGGACCACCTCCAACTGGTGCGCGACGCGGAGGAGTTGGGCTACGACTCGGTCTGACCGCGGAATCGTGGGGCAGCGACGCGTTCACCCCCGCTCACCTGGTTCGCCGCGCACACGTCCCGGATCCGGCTGGGCACCGCCATCGCGCAGATGGCCGCCCTGCTCCCCACCACGACCGCCATGCACGCGCTCACCCTCGACCATCTGTCGGGCGGGCGGATGATGCTCGGGCTCGGCCTGTGCCCGGGCCGCAGGTCGTCGAGGGCTGGTACGGGCGGCCGTTCCCGAAGTCGCCGCTGACGGCCACCCGCGAGTACGTCGACGTCGTGCGGCAGGGTGCTGCGGCGCGAGGGGCCGGTGGATGTCGAGGGCCGGTTCCACTCCCATCCGTACCGGGGCGAGGACTGACCGGGCTCGGCAAGGCGCTGAAGCCGATCACCCACTCGCTGCGCGCCGATCTGCCGCTGCTGCTCGGCGCCGAGGGCCCGAAGAACATCGCGCAGACCACGCGGATCGCCGACGGCTGGCTGCCGCTGTACTGGTCGCCGACCCGGACCGACGTCTACGAGGCGTCCCTCACCGATCTTCGCGACGATTTCATGATCGCGCCGATGGCCCGTGCCAAGGTCTGCGACGACGTCGCCGAGGGGCTGCTGCCCGTCAAGGCGATGCTCGGCTTCTACATCGGCGGCATGGGACACGCGACCCGCAACTTCCACGCCGACCTGATGGCACGGATGGGGTACGAGGCCGAGGCGCGGCACATCCAGGAGCGCTGTTCGCCGAGGGGCGCGCGAGGAGGCGGTGCTCGCCGTGCCGGACGCGTTCGCCGACGAGATCTCGCTCGTCGGGCCCGCGGCAGCGGATCGCCGAGCGCCTCGACCTGTGGCGCAGGGGCCGGTGACGGACCTGCTGGTCCTGTCGCCCGACCCCCACACCCTCAAGGTGCTGGCCGGGCTCAACGCGTGAGCCGGGCCGCCCGTCTCAGCGGAATATGGCCACCGCGTCCAGCGTGAGCTCCGCCCGCCGCCGGGTTCCAGGCGCGTACCTTGCCGAGGCAGCGCGCCCGGAACTCGCCCGTGTAGTAGTCCTCGTTCTTCAGCTCCTCGGCGATGCCCTCCTTGAAACAGGTGACTCTTGACCTTGGCGCCGGAGTCCCGGCCGCCGTACGGGGCGTACAGGATGACGTCGTGGTCGGGCGTCTCGGTGGCGGTGAAGCGGCCCGTGACTCGAGACGAACTCGGTGGTCACCCTGGACAGGGGGAACTGGTGACCCGGCGCCCGCCTGCCCCTCCTCGGCGTCCTCGGCGTCCTCCGGTGAGCACGTGCGCGAGGCGCCGGGTGGGGTCAGCCGGCCGGTGGTCAGGTCCACGTCGACGACGTTGTCCTCCTTGCGGAGGGTGTCCATCAGCAGCCGGATGACCGTGATGGGCGTGATCTCCTTCAGATACGTGGTGAGCGTCTCCCGCGTCGTTGAGCCATCCAACTGGGCCCCTCCACGACCGGGGGACTCTGGGCCTTGGCGCCGATGCCGATGACTGGTCTTCGTCGACTCGGCGACCTCCTGTTCCATGGCCGCCAGGAAGCCGCTGGACTTGTAGAGGTTCATGATGCGCTGCTCGTGGAGGTAGAAGCACAGGCCGGGGATGGTGCCCCGGTTCGGGGCCCTGGCCGCGGCGCGCGCCGAGCGCGCGGGCCGCCGCGTACCGGACGACGACCAGGCAGAGCGCGGCGGTCACGCACCACAGGGCCATCTCGGGCCAGAGCCACAGGCTCCACCACGTACGGTCAAAGACACCCACGGATCTCCTTGAAGGCGTCGGAGAGGGAGGAGGACGGGGCGGCGGCGACGGTGCGGCCGCCGGTGTCCCAGGGCCGCGCGGCGCCAGTGCAGCCGTGTCGGCCTCGCCGATCGGGACCGGGTACGTCGGGGTCCGGGGCTGCCCGGCGGCGCGGGCCGTGAACTCGGCATAGCTGATGCCCGCGTTGCTGGCGCCGTCCGTCATCAGGACGATCGCGACGGGACGGCCGGGGTCCTCGGCGAGGGAGCGGGCCGCGACGGCGCGGCCGTGGTCCAGGGCCGACCAGACGGCCGTGGCGTTCGCGAAGTCGCCGCGCGCCACGAGGGAGTCGAGCGCGTCCAGGTCCCGCCGCCCGCGGACCGTGACCGTGCGCTCGTCGAGCACCGTGCCGCCGAACCGCACCACCGTGATCCGCTCGCCCCCGGTAGAAGCGGGCGAACTTGCCCGAGGCCGTCCGGTCGGCGCCGCTGAGTCCGGCGAACGCGGAGCGCAGCGCGGCGATCCGCGTGCCCCGCATGGACGTGGAGAAGTCCAGCAGGGAAGACGATGTGGTCGGAGGTGGCGCCGCGGGCCGGGTCGCCGTAGTCCGCGAGCAGCCGGTCGACGACGGAACGCCGGTCGGGGTAGGACAGGGCGTTGCCGATCGGCGCCCTCAGCTCGCGCACCCGCGGCAGGTCCTGGCCGGCCGGGCGGCGCCACGTGGTCCGCATCAGCCGCTGCTGCACGTCGGCGCCGAGCAGCCAGTCGACGACCTTGCGGTAGGCGTCGTGCCGGGCCGGGTCGAGCAGCAGCAGCGGGAAGTCGGACAGGACCGTGCCGTCCTCGGGCCGGGACGATGGTCAGCGGGTGTGCGAGGCGGCCCGCGGCGTTGAGGGCGAGCAGTTCGTTCTCGTGGGCGATGAGCGCGTCGGCGCGGTCGGGCCGACGGACGTAGGCGTCGATCAGGTCGGCGGTCGTGGGTCCCGTCATCACCTGGCCCGACTTGAACCCGCGCAGCCGGTCGCAGGACACGTCCTGGACGCGCAGGGCGCTCGCCGGTGCCGGCCGCCGCGGTGGCGACGCCGACGAGGGCGGCGCGGCCGGTGTCGCTGCGCCGGGGGTCCGGCATCCCGAAGCGGAGCGCGCCGTCGGCGGCGGCGTCGGCGAGGTCGGCCCAGGTCGGCGGCCGCCGCCGGTGCGGGCCCGCAGCCTGCGGGCCGCGTCGGCGTCGACTCCGACGACGACCGGCGAGCGCATGATCGTGGTGGACTCGGGGGCGGGCCCCGCCCTGCCGAGCCGCCTGGCGGGCGAGCAGGAAGGAGCGGTCGGAGGCGGGCCACGCCAGATCGTAGGAGGCACGGTCGGTGAGGTCGGGGGGTGGCGGTGTAGTCGATGTCGAGGGTGACACCGGTGTCGCGCGAGATCCTTCAACAGGGGCCGCACATCGGCGAGTTCGGGCCCGGCCAGGACCCTCAGGGTCACCTTGTCCGGGCCGCCGGAGCAGCCGCCCGCCGCCAGTACCGCGCACGCCAGGAGGAGCATGCAGACGGCGAGCGGGCCGTTCCTGCCCCTCGCGGCGGCCGCGTCCCCGCTCACTTCTGCGTCTCCTGCTGCGCTTCCTTCGGTACGGGCGGGCAGTTGCCGACCCGGTTGATGATGCGCTCCAGGTCGTCCAGGTGCGGGGGCGTCGACCTTGGTCCGGTCGGGATTCGGCGTGGGGACCTGTGATGCCGCGCGAGCGCAGGTAGTCGTTGAGCTGCCCGCTGGTGCCCGTCTCGCCGGAGAAGCGGACCCGGAAGCCCAGCTCGATGGCCCGTCGGCGCAGTTCGGGGTCGCTCTCCATGAGGTCGGTGAGCTCCGTTCCCCTGTCGTCGATCGCGATCAGCTCGGGCTCGGTGGGAGGGCCTGCGGCGTGGGTGGTAGAGCAGCACCCGGCTGGTGTCCTGCTCGTGGTGCCGGCGCTGGTGGGAGACCTGGTGGGCCAGGTACTGGTGCTCGTAGATGAGGGAGACCGGCGCGATGTTCTCGCCCTCGTCCGAGAAGTAGCTGTCGGCCTGCTCGTCCGCGGCCATGCCCTGGAGGTTGATGAGGGCTTGATGTCGTCGGCGACGGCGAGGACCGGGTCACCGGCCGCCTCGGGGCGGGTGCGGGGGCTGGGTGCCGGGGGCCTGGTTCCCGTTGCGGACGAAGGCGACGAGGCTGAGGTAGGTGCCCGCCGAGTTGGACTCGCAGACGCTGGAGGTGCGCACCCAGGACGCGGCCGCTGCTGCTGCGGCCGCGGGCCACCCTCGTCGTAAACGATGTCGTTCCAGGTCCTGCGGGCCTCGATCCGTTCGAGGAACGCGTCCATGCGCAGGTCGTAGTAGGGTGGGCCACCGCCCGGCGCCTTCTGCGGGGTCGCGACCCCGGCGCGCACGAGGGTCTGGGCGTAGTCCCGAACGTCCGAGCACGAGCGGGGTCACGAACGGCCGGGCCGTGCGCATCGAGCGAGCCTCGCGGGCCATGACCAGCTCTCGCCGCCGGCTGCCCCGACGGGAACACCACGTCCATGCCCTCGAAGGACTGCTCGGCGATGGCCGCGCGAGCGAGCCGGTGGATGTCGACGCGATGCCGTGCTTCAGCAGCAGGCGCTGGACCTCGGGGTCCTTGAAGTAGTCCGACTTGAGGCCATCTTGGCCTCGATGACGTCGATGCGGTCGAAGGGCCGCAGCGCGTTGCCCGTGACGGTGAGCGCGACGAGGCCGGCGACGGCCAGCGGCGTGGCTACCAGGATGTGCCACGGGTGACGTCGCTGGCCCCCCGCGCGCTCGCGTGGCGAGCCGGGGCTCCGTGACGGTGATGGGCGGTGCTGTGCCGTGGTCGGCCACCGGACTCTCCTGCCTCTCCCGGGGGCAGGATCATCAGGGACCACAGCGAACGGCGTGCGGCGGAGCGGCGAACTCCCAGGCGAACCACCCGTCACGAGACGGGAGGTCAATCCCCGTCAACTCCCCTCAGGAGCCGGCGAGTTGGGAGTGCCGACGGCACCTTGTCCGTCACTGTGGCACCGGCGCTCTTCCCGGCGCGTCCCTTGACGTTGTTGATGATGTCGTCGAACGACGAGGAGACCGAAAGTCGACGCCGTCGCCCTTGCGCAGCTTGCTCGGCAGGTCCTTCAGGGACTCGATGCCGGCCGCGAGCGGTGCGACCGCCTTGGAGAGCGTCGGGTCGCCCTCGGCGTTCTTCTACGGCGGCCTTCAGCCGGCTGTACGTGAAGGCGCCCGCGACACCGGCCTTGATCAGGGCGAACTTTCACGGCCGTCGGCGCCGTTCTTGAACTTGCCCGCGCGCCACGGCTTCACTGATCCACTGGTAGCTGGTCCCCGGCCGCGAGCCCGGCGTTCGCCCGACGAACCGGGTCTCCGCGAACTTCTGCCGCTCGGCGGAGCTGGTCGCCGTCGGGCTGGCGGCCGCGTCGCTGTCGTCTCCGCCGCACGCCGTGGTTCCGGCTGAGCAGGGCGCCGCACAGGAGGACGGCCACGACCATGCGGCGTACGGGCTGGGCGAAACTGGGTCACCACGGGTACCTCCGGGGCGGCTGGGGCTGCACTTCCTGCACGCGTCACCCTGAGGTCGGGCGCTGCGCCACCCGGGCGAGCCCGTCCGTGTTTCCCGGCGAAATCTGGGACAACCGAAATACATGTCTCCGAACCGGCACTACAGAGGCACCAACGAAGCAGCCCGCGTCATCATGATCGTCGCGGACGTCCTGGGCCGTGATCCCCTGGGACTGTGGATCCTGATGTACCTACTGGACGCGAACCGGGGCAACGACCTCGGTGCAGTTCGTCCACGACGCGGCGAGCTGGCTGGCCGGCTGGTCCCACGACCTCTTCACGTCCGACGAGGCGTGGGCGCGGGTGACGCCGGCTACGGCGCTCGTGCTGTCGCTCACCTGTTCGTCGGGCACGCCGTGGCGAACAGGATGCGCAGGTACTGACGAGCCAGGCCCCACTCGGCGAGAAGCTCCTCCCGCAACCGAGCGGAGCTACACGCAGCAATCCGGTTCGACGCCGGACGGGAGCAGCTCCGCCGAACACTCCGGCACGTCGCGTCGTCCCCGCCCAGCGCCGCCACGGCGAGCAGCACCGATCCTGCGGTCCACGTCGTAGTTCCTCGGGCCACACGGCCCGGTCCTCGAAGACGTAGCCGGTCCAGTAGGAGGCCGGTCCGCGATCCCTCAGGTGCTGGATGTCCTGGAGGATCGTGAGGGCACGGCCGGACTCGCCCATCGCCCAGAGGGCGAGGGCGAGTCGGCGCTCTCGCCGCCTCGTCACCCACGGGGTTGGGTGCACGACACAGCGCACCCCTGAGCCGCACGACGAGAACTTCTCCCAGTCGGCCTCGATCCGGTCTCGCCCCGGGCGCCGCGCAGCGCCGCCGAGCCACCGTAGTACCAGTCCATCAGTAGTGGCGGTTCTTGTCGAGGGAACCGCTCGGGGTGGCGCTGGATGGCGTGCCTCACGCGCGCCGAGCGCCAACTCCCAGTCGCTGCGGGATTCGACCGCGTCCCAGCGATGGCGAGTGCGCAGCCCAGCGCGTGGTGGGATCGACGAACTGCCGGTCAGCGCAGCGCGTCGTCGACGCGTCCCGTCCGCCTCGCGCTTCCAGCCGATCTGGCCGCCGGGCTGCTGCAGCGAGCACCCCACTCGACGGCTGACCGCACCGTCGGCCACATCCGGTCGAGGAACGCCTCGTCCCCCGTCGACAGTAGTGGTGCCAGACGCCCACGGCGACGTACGCGACGAAGTTGGACTCGCGGCCGCGGTCCGTGACGTCGCCGGCGTCGCCGTCCTGGTAGGCGGCGTACCAGGACCCGTCGTCGTTCTGGTGCCGGCCGAGCCAGTCGTAGGGCGCGCTCGGCGGCCTCGTGCTCGCCGGCCACGTCGAGCGCCATCGCGGCCTCGGTGTGGTCCCACGGGTCGAGGTGGTGGCCGCGGAACCAGGGTATGGCTCCGCCGGAGCGCTGCACGGCGAGCAGCCCGCGAATCGTCTGTGCGGCCTGATCGGCCGTCAGGACGCCTGGGAGGACGAGGAGTTCGGTCCGCTCCGGACTGCTCACGCAGCGCCCTGCTGGCATCGCTTCTTCGGCTGGTTCGGCAGGTGCGGCAGGTGCGGCTTCGTGGCGTACGCGACGAAGCTCTTGCCATGACCGGGTTGAGCAGCTGCTCGGCGACCCGGGTCAGGGCGGGCTTCTTCATGATGTCCCAGACCAGGGAGCTTGTGGTACGCCTTGACCGGCAGCGCCTTGTCGTTGTCGACGCCGAACGCACTTGAGCCACCAGTACGGCGAGTGCAGCGCGTGGGCGCGGTGGGTGCCGTACGGCTTGGGCTGCCTGCGCATCCGGCCGAGCAGCTCATCGGCCTTGCTAGTGCGTGGATGTGGCCGCCCTCGACCTCGTGGTACGCGTCGGAGAGCGCCCAGCAGACCTTCTCGGGTCCGTAGCGCGGGACGGTGACAGCGGCGATGCGGCCGCCCGGCTTGAGGACGCGCACCATCTCGGCGAGCACACCCTTGTCGTCGGGGATGTGCTCCATCACCTCACTGATGATGACGACGTCGAACGACTCGTCGGGGAAGGGGAGTTGGAGCGCGTCGCCCCTCCATGGCCGTCGCGGTGGCGCCCTGCGGGGGCCTCGCCGGCCTCCTTCATGGCGGCGAACCACTGGCGACCCCGGCGATCTCCTCGGCGTTCTGGTCGAGCGCGACGACCTGCGCCCCGCGCCGGTAGCACTCGAAGGCGTGCCGTCCGGCCCCGCACCCGAGATCGAGTACGCGGTCGCCCGCGGCGAGCGGAAGCGGGGTGAAGTCGACGGTCCCGCGCGTGGCCCCTGCTTTCCTGAGCGGCTTTCCCTGGTGAGGTCGTACGTGAGGTGGGGGCGGCGGAGCGCCGCGGCGCGACGTCCATGGCCGCGCGGGTACAGCTCGGCGGTGCTCCCCGGGCGGCGCGCGGCCCGATGAAGCGCTCCAGGACCCGGGCGCGGCCCGCGGCGCCGAGTCCCGGCCCGCAGCCTCGCGCCGCGAGGCCGCTCTAGGCCCGCGGCGAGGGCGCCCGCGTCACCGGTCGGCACGGCCAGGCAGGTCCCCGTCCGGCCCGGCGACTTCGGGACGTCGCCGCCGGTGGCGACGAGCGGGGTGCCGGTGGCCATGGCCTCGCGGCGGGCAGCGAAGCCTTCGTAGAGGGGAGGGCACGCACGCGACCTGCGGACCGCACCAGGTCGACGAGCTCCCTGGTCGGTGATGCCCCGACGAGACCGGATGGCGCCTTCCAGGCGCCGCTACCGCTCGATAGCCGCGGCTGACCAGGCCGTCCTCCGGCGCGTGCCGACGACGACGAGGGTGCGCGTCCGGGTGCTCGGGCCCGCACCCCGGCGAGCGCCCTCGACGAGAAAGACGAGTCCCTTGAGGACGTCGGCGCTGGAGGTCGTCACGATCCGGCCGGGCACCTCCCGCCACGGCGGGATCCGGCGAGAAGATCGCGTGTCGGCGCCGACGTGGACGACGCTGATCCGGTCCCGGCGCACTCCGAGGTGGTCGGCGATCTCGTCGCGCGAGGTGCCGGAGACACGTGAGCACGGACGGCAGCCGGCGCGCGACGCGCTTCTGCATCCGCGTGAACGCGTACCAGCGGCGCTTGGACATCCGCTGCTGCCAGCTCTCGGCGGCGTCCAGCTCAGCTGCCGGTCCACCGTGATGGGGTGGTGGATGGTGGTGACGAGGGGCGCGCCCAGGGCGTCGCGAGCCGCCCAACAGCCCGTACCCGAGCGTCTGGTTGTCGTGCACGACGTCGAACCGGGCCGCGCCGGGCGCGCAGATGGCGGCGGGCGCGCAGCGAGAAGGCGTCAGCGGCTCCGAATCTGCCGGTCCACATCGTCCCGACTTCCAGCGCGTCGATCCAGTCGCGGTACTCGTCGCGCTTCGGCGTGCGAAGGGGTCGGGTGGCTGCGGTACAGGTCGAGGCTGGGCAGCTCGGTGAGCAGAGCCCTGCCAGCTCCTCGCCCTCGTCGAGCACGGGGTACGGCGCTGGGCGCCGAGTGACTCCACGCGGTGCCCGAGACGGGCCAGCCATGGAGAGGTGCCGTACGTACACGCCTTTGGGCCACCGCAGAACGGGTTGCCCTCTGTACGTGAGGAGAGCGATGCGCAACGACTCCCGCGGTCACCCAGGGCACGCTTCTCTCCTGCTTGCCCGTGGACATGACCCCTGCTGCCCGTGGACACCACGTGGGGACGCTAATCTAGAACAAGCTTCAGACTTTGATCGTTCAATGAGGATCGAATCTACCGGCAGGTAGCCAGCCTGTGACAGGTGGATCAGGTGATTCACGCCACGGCTGGGACGACGGGACACGGAAGCGAACAGATGACTGCTCCGGACGCAGAAACTCCTCCGCCCTCGACACGCGCTCACGGAGCGGCAGGAGGCCAGGCGCCGCGGATCCCTGCACGAGCGCCCAGCTGGCGGCGCGCGGCGGCTTCGACGCGGTGCAGATGCGGGAGAGATCGCGGAGTCGTCCCAGGTCGCCCTCGGCACGCTGTACCGCTATTTCCCGAGCAAGGTGCACCTGCTGGTCGCCACCATGCAGGACCAGCTCCAGCTACATGCCACACCACGGTCCGCAAGCGCCCGCCGTCCGCCGCCTCGCCGGGCGAAAGGTCGCCGAGTTCAGCTGACGCGCGCCTTCCGCGCGCAGCGCGCGAGCCGCACCTCGCGGATCGCGACGGTGCGCGCCCTGACGTTCGCGGACCGCAGCGTCAGCCCTGAGGTCGACCAAGGCTCCTCCCGGCGGACGACGGCGATCATCCTGGACGCGATGGAACTGGGACGGCCGACGCCCGAGCGGCTCTCCATTGCGTCCCGGGTCATCGAGCACACCCGGGCACTCGGCCCACGATCACCCGCTCTCGGGCCGGCACGCAACAGGCAAAAGACGATCGAAATGGTTTGTTGCTCTGATTTGACTCCTCACAGCTCCCCGAATCGGCAAAGAGAGCTCTCTGGCGATAGAGGAGGCCTGGTGGAGCTCCCGAGAGCGTGCGCACCGCGCAGCGTGTGTTGGTTAATCTCCGGCGGAAGACGACTTCCGCCAATCGGCCGCCAGCGCCAGCGTGACGCTCGACGGGACACCCTCTGCTGCTGCGAGAACTTTCAGCCTGCGCCCGACCGTCCGCTCTGTCTGGTGGGGACTGCCGCCGAGTCGAGGCGGAATGTACTGCGTGTGTTCACGCGCATTATATTTGACTTGATGTGTATATCGCTCCGGTCGACCTCACGCGCCACCGTCCCCATGCTCAGCCTTCCAACCGGCTGGCAGGTGGATTATCTTGTGCTCCAGGTACGCGCCGAGCTTCCCGCCCGAACTCCCGCCACGCCGTTGCCTTTAGCTGCCGAAGGGGGCTGAGCATGTCGAGGCTGAAGGTGTTCACGTTGTAGGTGCCGGTGTCTGCCGCGCGACGCCGATGCCGTGCGCGACGTCGGATCCAGGACGCTGCCGCTGAGCCCGTGGTCGGAGTTGTTATACCTTCAGGGCCTCGGTCTCGTCCCCGTACGGAGCAGGCAGATCGACCGGGGCGGGAAGATCTCTCTCGCGGGCGATCCGCATGCGTTGGTGACGCCGCCGAAGAGCGCCGGTTCTTGACGTACGCAGCGCGCGCCTGCAGGCCCTTTCGGCACGCCCGCCGCCGAGCAGCAGCGACGTTTGGCGCCTCTCCTCCCGGCCGATGCGGATGTAGTCGAGGGTTGCGGGCAGCGCTGGCGCCGGGCGACGAGCGGGCCGACCTGGGTGGCGGGCCCGTCTGACGTCGACCGGCGAGGGCGGAGGCGACCGCGTGACATCGCCTCGGCGAGCTCGTCGTAGCGGGAGCGGGGCAGCAGGATGCGGGTCAGGGCGACGCAGGCCTGGCCGTTGTTCATCTAGGCGGTCGGGATGGTCGCCCGCGACGGTCGACTCGGCGTCCGCGTCCGGGCAGCACGACGGCCGCCGACTTGCCGCCCAGCTCAGGGTCACCGCGCGTGAGGTTGCGGGCCGCCACCTCCATGACGCGCTTGCCCGCGCCGACGGAGCCGGTGAAGGAGATCTTGTCGATGCCCGGGTGCCCGACCAGGTACTCGCTGACCTCGCGGTCGGCGGGGAGGATGGAGAGCACGCCCTCCGGCAGCCCGGCCTCCCTGGGCGATCTCGCCGAGGAGAGGCACGCGCCGTGCTGACTCCGGGCGACGGCTTGCGGCGACAGGTGCAGCCGGCAAGCAGCGCGGGCGCGAGCGTGGCGGCGGCGACAGGCCGCAGGACGTTCCAGGGCACCACGGCCGCGACGACGCCGACCGGTTCGCGGCGCACGAGCAGCTTGCCGAGGGCGCCGTCGCGCGTCTCCCCGCCAGACGTGAAGTCGCGGGCGACGCTGATCGCCGAGTCCCAGACCATCATCGCGCCGAGCGCCTGGGGCGAGGACGGACCAGGGTACGCTGGAGCCGCTCTCCTGCAGAGCATGTATCCGGCGACGCTCTCGCGGCGGCCCAGCGGCTGGCGTTCTTGATCCGCGACGACGGCAGATCCGCTCGCTCGAGGGTCGTCCGCGGCCAGGGAGCCCGTCGTCAGGCGCGGCGGGCCACGGCGACGGCCTGGCCGACTGCCGGCGGGCGCGGCGTGCGGCACCCGCCCGAAGACTTCTCGCCGGTGTGCGAACGGCCTCGATGACGTCCTTGCCGAGTGGGATCGCCATCTCCCGGCCGATGAACAGCTAATGTCCGTGTTCCACGAAGAGCTTCGGGCATGGTAGGACTTCAGCTTCCGTGAGGCGTCCTTTGCGTACGGTTTCCTGACGGTGCGAGACCGATACCAGTCCGGTCGATGCGGAAGGCGACGAGGCGCGGCATAGGGTGCGGGATGATTCCCAGGCCGATCCGCACCGAGCGCCTGACCCTCAGCTGCACGCTGGAGGTCGCGCACGCCGACGCCGGCGGCCCGTGCTTCTCGCCGACCCCGCGCTCCTACGCCTTCCACCCGGCGGCAGGCCCCGACCGCCGCGGCGCTGCAGGGTCCGGTTGCACGCCCGGCAGGTGGCGAGGCCCGCCCGACGGCACCGACCGGCTCAGCCGTGGTGCGCGTGGCCACACGGAGGGACGCAGGGGACGCGCAGGCCCGCTTGGCCGGGTACGTGCAGCGCCACGGTCACGGCGGGGCGCACGGCCGAGGCCGCCTGGGTCATTGTCACCTGGCAGGGCCGCATCGTGGGTAGCGCGGGAGGCGGCGCTCGGCAGCGGCACGGTAGGCGGGCCGGGCACGGGACGAGGGAGCTCACTGCGCACATCCACTCCGGACCACCACGCGTCGGCGGCGGCGCCCGCGCGCTCGGTCTCGACGCGCCGGCGCATGGCGCTCCTCGTGACGCCGACGGGAGATCTACCTGGACCGGACAGACGGTCGGCCCGGGCGACCATTGAAACAGTTCTACAAGTTCCATTACAGTGACGAGTTCGGCGCGCGACGTCAGGCGTCCAGGCGTCCAGGTGCGCTTGGCGATCGAGAGGCGGCCCGATATGGCAGAAGGCGACAGAGGCGACGCAGGTGAAATCCGATCGCGGCGGCGGCGTGCGGAGCATCCGCGTGCTCGATCCCCGACAACCCCCTCGGGTAAGCACCTTGGTCTACCTCCTCGACACCGACGCGCCCCGTGCCGTCGTCGACACCGGCTGGGACGACCCGACGTCCTGGGGACGCCCTCGCCGCGGCGCCGACCGCGCGCGGCACCTGAGCCACCGACCTCACGGGCGCGTCCTGATCACCCATCACACCGGACCACCACGGCCCTGGTCGGCGAAGGTGCGGAGGCAACCGCGGGGATCGCGATGCACGAGTCGCATCGCCGCGGCGGTGCGGCGCACCCGGAGAACGCCCCGCCCGCCGGTACGCCTACATGGCGGCGGTGAAGCCGACGGGCGGCTTCGGCGCCCCGACGAAGTGATTGCCGTGCCTGCCGTGCCAGCAGCTTAGATGTGGGCTGCCTGCGCCGCCCGTTTGGTTTCGGACTTGGCGCGCTGCCTGACTGCACATCACCCCCGGCGACCTGCTCGGATTCTGCTGGCTGTAGCTGTGCGCGATTCACCGGCCGCCACCCCCCGGGCCACGTCTGCCCACCCGAAGAGGACCACTCATGCCCAACCCCGGGCAACGGACGGCTGTTCAGCGGCGACCACGTCCCGCCTGGTATCAGCCTGCACATCGGCTCCTGTACGACCCCGGACGACGCCACCGTCACTGATCCGCTCGGCGACTCGCCTCGACCCCTGGAGCGCGCCGGCAGCGTCTCGCGTGCCGAGGTCCTCCCAGCCCACCAGCGCACACCTTCACCGACGCCCCGGCCCGCGTACAGGAGTCGTGCTCGACCACCACGAGTCCTGCCTCACCGATCTGCTTGGCCCTGCTGGCGACGCCCTCACGCCCTGGCAGCTCGCGGAACGGATGGAGTGGAACCGCCCCTGGGCCGACATCCCCTACGGCTCCTGGAACATCGCGGTCTCCGAGGCGGAGGCCTCATCTGCGCAGGCTGGTGAAGTCGGGGCGGGCGGAGGCGGTGACCGGCAGCGATCCGGTGACGTACGCGGCGGTCTCCCTGAGCGGGACGGCGGGGACGGGCGGCCGGTTCGCGAAGGCCGGGAGTCCGTCGGGGCCGTACGGCAGGCGGTCGGGGCGCGGGCCGTGGCGGCCCGTGCGATCCCTTCGGCACGGCGGCGGATCTTTGCCGAGCGTAGATGGTCCGGGTGTCGGCGCAGGCGTATGGTCTGGGCTCAGGGCCTCTCACGAGCCGGAACGACAGCGGGCGGCCGCCGATGGCGCCGGACGAGGCTGTCGGCTGTACGGGGAAGCTGGTCGTCGGCACGCGTGGGGCCGGTGGTCCGGGTGAGGTGCTGGTACGGGTCAGGGCGGACCGAGACCTTTCTCGCGTACCCGACGAACCCCGGAACGGGGCTCCACCGTGATCGAGTCCCTGCGGGAGCCGGCAGGTCGTGAGTCACGGCCTGGGCCGATCCCTGCTCGCCGGTGACGAGGACGGCGCCCGCTAAGGAGACACCAGGGATGTTCCCGGATATCGCGTTCGCACCCGACGAGGCGATGCTGATCTCGGGCGCAGGCGGGGGACTTGGGACGCCGTTCCGCGTCGTCACCGATCACGGAAGTTCGTGCGCCCGTGTTCCGCAAGACCTGCTTCCTGTCGCTCGCGATGAGCGAGTCGGAGGTCGTCGAGAAGTGCGTCACCCGGCAGGGCATCGCCCTGACGGTACGGGCCGTCATGCGTTCAAGGTCGGCAACGACCACGAGTCGATCGTGAACGCCGGGCAGCGGTTCCTGTCCGACCAGGAGCAGATGTCCGTGCCACCGGGCGGATCTTCGCCGGACACCTGCGGGTCGATCATCGGCTCGATGACGGTCGAGGAGATCGTCACCGAGCGGCAGAAGCTGGCGACGGAGGTCCTCGACACGTCGAAGGCCGAGATGGCGAAGATCGGGCTGCACGTCGACTCGCTGCAGATCCAGTCCATCGACGACGGCAACACCGGATACATCGAGGCGATGTCCCGGCCGCACAAGGCCGCCATCCAGCGGTAGGCGCAGATCGCTCCAGGCGCGGGCCACCCAGGCGGCGACGGAGGCCGAGCAGGCGGCGGCGGCGCGCAGCAGGCCGAGTACGCGCGCGGCAGACCGCGGTGGTGCAGGCCGAGTACAACGCTTCTTCGAGACCGACTGGCCAAGGCGCAGGCCGCGCAGGCCGGCGCTCGCCTGCCCAGGCGCATGCCCAGCAGGAGGTGCTCCGCCGCCCAGACGGAACTCGCTTTGCGGCAGGCCGAGTTGCGGAGAAGCAGCCGGTGGCGGGAGATCGTGAAGCCGGCCCAGGCGGACGCCGAGCGGATCCGGGTGCTGGCGCTGGCCGAGGCCGAGCGGATGAAGATCCAGGCGGAGGCGGCGGCGTCGTACGACCGGGTCGCGCTGGACCGGATGCCTTCATCGACCAGCTGCCGCAGATCGTGAAGGAGGCGTCGGCGGGGCTGGCCGGGGCCAACGTGAACGTGCTGAACGGGGCGGACGTGGCTCGGCGAGATCGCCGCCGGTCTGGTCGGCCAGGGGCCTCACGATCCTGGACTCGGTCCGCAAGAACCTGGGCGGCGAGAACGGGGACGCCGGCTCCGCCGTCGAGCGGTACGTGGGTGGGCGGCGAGCGGGCGAGGACGACGGTCCCGTCGACATCCGGTAGGCCTCGGCGCGGTTGCGGGTCTCTGACGCGTCGGCGAGTGCGGCTCGTCGGCCTCGGCGCCGCTGCAGGTCGGGGATGCGTCGGCGGGTGCGGCCTCGTCGTGGCTGGTCGCGCAGTTCCCCGCGCCCCTGGGGCGGCCACGGACGCCGGCCACCCTCAAGCCCTCCGGCGATTGAGGAGCGGGTCCGGCGGAGCCCTGGGCCCGGCACCGTTGCCGGTCAGGATACGTCGGCCAGTGCAGCTCCGTCGTGGCTGGTCGCGCAGTTCCCCGCGCCCTGGGGCGGCCACGGACGCCGGCCACCCTCAAGCCCCTCCGGCGATTGAGAGCGGGGGCCGGGGCGGAGCCCTGGGGCGTTCCCCCTGGGGAGGCGGGTGGGGCGGCCGGTACAGTGGGCTGGTCGTCATAATGCGCTCGTGAGGGGAAGCCGGTGGAAGTCCGCGCTGACCCGCAACCGTCACAGCCGGACTGCTCTCACCCGCGTCAGCGATCGGCTCAGGGACCGTCGAGGCATACGGAACCGGAGCCGCCCGGTGCCTGAGCGTGCCGTGCCGCCCGGCTCCCCGCAGGGAGAGGCACCCGCCCCACCATGAACATCTCGCCGCAGCGCCGCGCTCGTCGCCGCGACCGTCGTGATCGGCGCCGCCGCCGCACCGGTCGCCGCCGCGGACAGCGCCTCCCTCCCCTGTCGTCGTGCCGAGCGGCCTGTACGGCACGTCCGGACCCGACGTACGACGGCGTGGCGGCAGTCCCTGGCCTTCGTGGCGCAGGACACGGTGGGTGTGAAGCCCGCCGGGAAGGCCGTGGACTGGCTGGCCGGGGCAGCAGTGTGAGGACGGCGGCTTCGCCGCGTTCCGTGCCGAGCCGGGCAAGGCCTGCGACAAGAAGACCGTCGTCGACAGCAACAGCACGGCCGCCGCCGTGCAGGCCCTCGTCGCGGTCGGCGGCCGGGACGGCGAGGTCGCCAAGGGCGTCGCCTGGCTGAAGAAGCAACCAGAACGCGGACGGCGGCTGGGGATACAACCCCGGCGGCGCCAGCGACGCCAACTCCACCTCCGTCGTGCTGGGGGCGCTCGCCGCCGCCGGCGAGAGCCCGCCGACGTGACGTCGGGCCCGGTAAGTCCGGCGTCGACGCGCTCGCCGCCCTCGCGCTCCCTGCTCCGAGGGGCAAGAGCGGTGGCGCCCTCGCCTACCAGCCCGACAAGAAGGCGAGCTCACCGCGAACGCCGACGCCACGGCCGCCGGCGTCCTCGGCGCGCTTCGGCACCGCCGGTCTCTGCGCTCCGGCAAGGCGCGAGGCGGACGCGTACACGTGCGAGACGACAGCAGCGCCGAGGGCCTCGCGCACAACGGCGCCGTCTACCTGCAGAACCAAAGCTCTCCACCCACCCGTACCTGAAGTCCCAGCTGGCCGGCGCCGAGGACCAGCCCGACTACGGCAACACACGCGGACGCGGTCACCGCCGTCGCGGCCGCCGAGGGCACTCGCACACGAAGGGACCCGTACGCCTCGGCTGGAGAAGAACGCGCAGGCGTGGGCCGAGCAGAGCGGGTCCCGCCGCTCATACGCCCAGCTGGTCTTCGCCGCGCACGCGACCGGCAACGACCCGCGTGACTTCGGCGGCACCGACTCGTGAAGGCCCTGAACAGGACGGGCCCCGCAGCTCGCGCCGCGCCTCGGCCGGCGACGCGGACGAGGACACAAGAAGAAGGACGACGACGGCAGCGGCGCGTCGTGGTGGATCGTCGGCGTCATAAAGTTCATCGCGGCCGTCGGTGTTCGGCATCATGCTCAGCGGCCGCAAAGAAGAAGCAGTCGTGACGGCCCCGACCCGCCGGTACCGGGGTCTGCGCGCTTGCACTGGCCGGCGCGCTCGCCGTGCTGCTCGGCGCGGCTGCCGTCGCCCCGGCCCAGCGCCGCCGGGTACCGGTACTCGGTCGTTCTGGGAGCGGGACGGCGGCGGCAGGGACGTACGCGTCGACCGGGCCCCGCAGACCGCCGGACGACGGCGCCGTGCAGGGGTTCCGGCTCGCGGTGAGCGCCGGACTGAAGGACGCCACGCAGCCGCGCGGGCGCCGCCGACCTTCGCCGCCACCCGCGCGGACACCCCCGCGAAGCGACGGCACGAAGCGGGTCGCGCTCGTCAATCGACCCCGGCACCGCGCAGGACGCGCGCCGTCCGGCGAGACGCCGCCGAAGCCGCGCACCGCGTGCGCGCGGGTCGGCGAGGACGCCACGAGCGCCGACGCGCTCGCCGCCGTCGCCGCCGCTGCGCTACGACAGCAGCGCGCCGCTGCGCGCCATCTCCGGCCATCCGCGGACCGGCTGCGGCGAGCAGGTCGCCGTAGCGGCACCGCGCGTTTCACGATAAATGCGAAACGGTTAAACACCCAAATT